>NZ_JBTMUR010000058.1:0-213 GCF_054473855.1 Stenotrophomonas genospecies 3 | reverse complement strand
AATCTACTCTGTCGTGGGGGATAACGTAGGGAAACTTACGCTAATACCGCATACGACCTACGGGTGAAAGCAGGGGATCTTCGGACCTTGCGCGATTGAATGAGCCGATGTCGGATTAGCTAGTTGGCGGGGTAAGGGCCCACCAAGGCGACGATCCGTAGCTGGTCTGAGAGGATGATCAGCCACACTGGAACTGAGACACGGTCCAGACTC
>NZ_JBTMUR010000057.1:0-221 GCF_054473855.1 Stenotrophomonas genospecies 3 | reverse complement strand
AAGGCATCGAGTTTTTTTAGGTAGTCGGTCTCCGCACGCAGATAGGCGACTTCCTTGAGCAGCTCATCGCGGCTCATATCTTCAGGCGGCTTGGACGAACGGGTCTTCTTCATCGGCTTTCGGGGCGGCGGCGGAGGGGGTGCCAACGCTTGGGCACCGCCTTGAGCATACAGGCGCCGCCATCGCCCCACCGCGCCGGCATCGCCAATTTGAAAGTAGGT
>NZ_JBTMUR010000056.1:0-223 GCF_054473855.1 Stenotrophomonas genospecies 3 | reverse complement strand
GACACCCCGCACTCCGACACCGCCCCGCCTCTGACAGATTCCGGCGGCTGTTGGTAGGTGTCGACCTTGGTCGACACGGTAATCCACGCCATGCGTGGATGAATCACTATGGAAATCGAATATTTCGATATCTGTGAGATTTGAGCCGAGATCCTATGTTCGTGGTCAAGCCTGCTGGAAGCAGGCTTGACCCACCTTCAGCATGGCCGGATCGAAGTCCCGG
>NZ_JBTMUR010000055.1:0-224 GCF_054473855.1 Stenotrophomonas genospecies 3 | reverse complement strand
TGGTGCGCCCGGAGAGATTCGAACTCCCGACCGCCTGGTTCGTAGCCAGGTACTCTATCCAACTGAGCTACGGGCGCGCGGTACACAATCAACTTACTGCTAAATTTTACTGCATTTCCAGCGGCGGATGCTGAAAACCTGTCGAGTGGTGCGCCCGGAGAGATTCGAACTCCCGACCGCCTGGTTCGTAGCCAGGTACTCTATCCAACTGAGCTACGGGCGCC
>NZ_JBTMUR010000054.1:0-227 GCF_054473855.1 Stenotrophomonas genospecies 3 | reverse complement strand
ACGGCGCCGACCAAGGTCGGCATCTACCGAAAGCCACGTAGCCGGAACGAAAATGCCGCCCTTGCAGGCGGCATTTTTGTGGGTGCCGAGCGTTGCTCGGCACACCGATAGCGCCCGTAGAGTCGAGCTTGCTCGACTGAAGCGCAAGAGCAGTCGAGCAAGCTTGTATGTTCCTCCCGGCTCCTACGCGGTATGTAGGAGCCAGGGTGGAGGGACCGTCAAGCATG
>NZ_JBTMUR010000053.1:0-227 GCF_054473855.1 Stenotrophomonas genospecies 3 | reverse complement strand
AGCACTGGCGCGCCCTGTTTGGACAGCCGACGCCGTCCCGTTCTGCCGCCAGACTCGTTGGGCCGGGGATCCAGGCCCGTGCAGGCGATCCACGCGTTGGCGTTGGCCAACGGCCAGCGCGTCATGTAGTAGATCAGGTGAGCGGCGACAGCGGGGCCGATACCAGGGATGGTCAACAGGCGCTTGTAGAGCGTGCCATGCTCTCCATCGCGACCCAAGCGCTGCAG
>NZ_JBTMUR010000052.1:0-256 GCF_054473855.1 Stenotrophomonas genospecies 3 | reverse complement strand
AGCGGTAGTTCAGCTGGTTAGAATGCTGGCCTGTCACGCCGGAGGTCGCGGGTTCGAGTCCCGTCCGCTCCGCCATTGCAGAATTCTTAAGTCTCTGTGAAAAAACTTTGAAAAAAGTGTTCATCGGGCTGGGTTTCCAGGGAGTCTTCGGATATACTGGGCGCCTGCAAAGTTTCAGCGCGGAGCGGTAGTTCAGCTGGTTAGAATGCTGGCCTGTCACGCCGGAGGTCGCGGGTTCGAGTCCCGTCCGCTCCGC
>NZ_JBTMUR010000051.1:0-260 GCF_054473855.1 Stenotrophomonas genospecies 3 | reverse complement strand
CTGCGCCGATGGTAGTGTGGCTCAAGCCATGCGAGAGTAGGTCATCGCCAGGGTTTACACCCAAAACCCCGCTGCTCACGCAGCGGGGTTTTTCTTATTAAGTGAAGGCACTGCATTTTCCGGGTGCCTTCCGCCCCAAGGGCAAGATCGCGAAGCTGGCGCTGCAAGCGCTGCTGCAACCGTCTCCCTGGTGAAATTAGCGCTGTGGAACCACCCGATCCCATCCCGAACTCGGAAGTGAAACGCAGCTGCGCCGATGG
>NZ_JBTMUR010000050.1:0-313 GCF_054473855.1 Stenotrophomonas genospecies 3 | reverse complement strand
CGCAGCCGGAACGAAAATGCCGCCCTTGCAGGCGGCATTTTCTGTAGGTGCCGAGCGTTGCTCGGCACACCGATAGCGCTCCCGGTTGCGGCTTTTCCGAACGGCGCCGACCAAGGTCGGCATCTACCGAAAGCCACGCAGCCGGAACGAAAATGCCGCCCTTGCAGGCGGCATTTTCTGTAGGTGCCGAGCGTTGCTCGGCACACCGATAGCGCTCCCGGTTGCGGCTTTTCCGAACGGCGCCGACCAAGGTCGGCATCTACCGAAAGCCACGTAGCCGGAACGAAAATGCCGCCCTTGCAGGCGGCATTTT
>NZ_JBTMUR010000004.1:296535-321523 GCF_054473855.1 Stenotrophomonas genospecies 3 | reverse complement strand
CTGACCCCGTCCAAGTCTCGGGGGTCACTTCACCATGGGGGCTCGATGGCGCCATCCATGGCGCCAACGGTCCTGCCCACCCACGCCGTCCCGCCTCTGACAGATTCCCGCGATCTGTCGGGGTCGGATCCAGTTGCTGCGCAATGGGCTCTGACCCCCGCTGCAAATGATCGAAACCGGATTTTGTAGAGTCGAGCCATGCTCGACTGGCGGAAAAGCGATCGAAGAAGGCGACAAGCCCGGTGCCGGTCTGGCTAGACTGGCCCCATGTCCATCGAACTCCGCCACCTGCGTTACTTCCTCGCCGTTGCCGATACGCTGCACTTCGGCCAGGCGGCTGAGCGGCTGGGTATGTCGCAGCCGCCGCTCAGCCAGCAGATCCGCCAGCTGGAAGACCTGATCGGTGCGCGCCTGTTCGTGCGCAGCCATCGTCGTGTGCAGCTGACGCCTGCCGGTGAGCTGCTGCAGGAACGTGCACGCGCCATCGTGCAGCAGGTGGAAACGGCGGTGGACGAGGTGCAGCGCGCGCAGCGCGGTGAGCAGGGTGAGCTGCGCATCGGATTGACCCGCGCCACGCCGCTGTCGCCGCAGATTCCGCGTTCAATCCTGCAGTACCGCCAACGCTATCCGCAGGTGCGGCTGCAGCTGAGCGAGATGAACACCCTACAGCAGATCGATGCACTGCTCGATGGCAGCCTGGACGTGGGCATCATCCGCAAGCGCGCGTTGCCGCCGGAACTGGTTGCGCACAGCCTGTTCGTCGATCCGCTGGCGTTGATCGTGCATGCCGATCACCCTGCCCTGCGCAGACTGTCGAAACAGGGCACGCTGTCGCTGCGCGACTTCGCGCAGGAGCCGTTCGTGGCGTTCCGCCGCAGTGCCGGTGCCGGCATCCACGACCACATGATCGCGCTGTGTGCGGCGGCGGGATTCACCCCGCGCATCGTGCAGGAGGCGGGCGAGGCATCGACGCTGATCAGTCTGGCCGCTGCCGGTCTCGGTGCGGCGATCCTGCCGTCGTCCTGTGATCACATCCGGGTGGAAGGCGCGCGCTTCGTGGCGCTGGCCGATGCCGGGGCGCATTCGGAAGTGCAGCTGGCGTGGCACCGCGAGGGTGTGACGCCGCTGATCCGCAATTTTGCTGGGCTGCTGCGTGAGGCGTTCGCGGAAGGGTGAGGCGCAACTCACCCGGTAGCGGCCAACCTTGGTTGGCCCACGGCCACGGCGCCGACCAAGGTCGGCATCTACCAGAGCAGGTTCACGCCGTCACCGGCTGAGGGGCGCGCTGCTGCAGCGCCCAGACGATGCCACCGCCGATCAGGGTCAGCACGGCGGCGAACAGGCACACACCCAGCCAGTCCCACGCTGCATAGGCCAGGCCGCCCACACCACCGAGCACGCTCGAACCCAGGTAGTAGGCGAACAGGTACAGCGCCGACGCTTCGGCGCGCATCGCACCGGCGCGGCTGCCGACCCAGCTGCTGGCCACCGAGTGACCGCCGAAGAAGCCGAACGTCACCAGCGCGATACCGAGTGCCATCGTGCTCAGCCACGGCATCGCCAACAGCACGATGCCGGCACCAATCAGTGCGAACGAGATCGACAGGATGCGACCGCGCCCGTAGCGCGTGGCCTGCTGGCCCATCCACGCCGAACTGAAGGTACCAACCAGGTATACGCTGAAGATCAGCCCCACCACGGTCTGGCTGAGGTGGTACGGCGGCGCCAGCAGGTGATAGCCGAGGTAGTTGTAGAGGGTGACGAACACGCCCATCAGCACGAACGAGGTAGCGAACAGCCACGGCAGGCCCGGGTCGGCGAACAGCGTGCGCCAGCGCGACGGCAATTGGCGCAGGCCATCGCGGCGCGGGTGGAAGTGGCGCGACGGCGGCAGCTGCAGCCAGAGCAGGACGGTACTGGCGATGGCGATGATCGAGACGACGCCGATGCCCCAGCGCCAGCCCCAGTGGTCGGCGATGATGCCGGCCAGCAGGCGCCCGCTCATGCCACCGATGGCGTTGCCGCCGATGTACAGGCCCATCGCCAGGCCCAGCGCGCGGCTGTCCATTTCCTCGACCAGGTACGTCATCGCCACTGCCGGCACGCCGCTCAACGCCAGGCCGAGCAGCGTGCGCAGCACCAGCAGCGTGGTCCAGTCATCCACCAGCGCCGTGCACAGCGACAGCGTGGCCGAGGCCAACAGCGCGACGATCATCAAAGGACGGCGGCCGACCGCATCGGACAGCAGGCCGGCCAGCAGCATCGCCACCGCCAGCGTGCCGGTGGTCAACGACAGCGACATCGCGCTGCCGGCGGCGGACACACCGAAATGACGGCTGAACTCCGGCAGCAGCGGCTGCACCGTGTAGAGCAGGCCGAAGGTGGAGAAACCGGCCAGGAACAGCGCCAGCGCGGTGCGGCGGAAGGCCGGTGTGCCCTGCTGGATGCGGGTCTCGGCGATGGGATCGACAGTGGGGGGGCGGCGTTCGACTGCCGCCGCGGTTTCGCCAGTCATGGGATCGATGGGCCGGTGGGGCGGCCAAGCGTGGGAGGGAACGGGCCTCAGACTAGGCCCGTCCATCCAGTCGATCCATAACCTGATAGGTCAGGATTGATACATAAGAAGTATCAATTCAGCTTACAGACGCTGCCACTCGAAACCGTCGCCACGACGGTAGTACACCGCCACGGCGCGGCCGTAGAGCTTGTCGGCGTCAACGAAGCCGAAGAAGCGACCGTCGAAGCTGTTGCCACGGTGGTCACCCAGCACCAGTACCTTGCCGTCCGGCACCACCAGGTCAGCGATGTCCGGGCCGCCGCCCATGTCCAGGTCGAGGCTGGCATGGCGGTCGCCGAAGGCCTCCACGTCCTGCAGGTCGGCAATCTGCAGCGGCTGGCCGTTGATGCTCAGATGGCCTTCGCGCAGCTGCACATGATCACCGGCCACTGCAGCCACGCGCTTGATCAGGCGGGTGCCGTCGGCCGGTGAATCGAACACCGCCACTTCACCGCGCTGCGGAACGCCGGTCGACATCAGTTCCTTGCCGGTGAACGGCAGGCGCAGGCCATAGGCGCGCATGTCCACCACCACCCGATCGCCGGGCTGCAGGGTCGGCTGCATCGAGCCGCTGGGCACCACGTAGTGGTTGGCGAGGGTATCGCGGGCGGCGGCGAGCAGGCCAAGCATCACCAGCAGCGGCAGCGCCTCCTTCTTCAGCCAGGCCAGCGCGCGTTCGGAAAAGGGAGGACGGGCAACAGCATCCATGACAGGCTCCGGGTGGTTGGTAGCGGTATCAGACCACATGCGGGCGCAGGAGGTTCCCGCGCCTGGAACCTGTAGAGCCGAGCCCATGCTCGGCTTGCTCTTGTAGCGTCGAGCTTGCTCGACTGAGGCGCAGAGCAGTCGAGCAAGCTCGACTCTACGTAACGGCAGCCGAGCATGGGCTCGGCTCTACAATACGGGTTACGCAGGTTTTACGCGCCGGCCCGGCCGCGGGCATCGCACCTTTACGGGCAGCACGCGCATCGTGTGCCCACCGCGCCACAGGGCGCATTCCGCAAGGTGTTGTATGACCCTCCTGGTGATCCGCCACGCGTCTTCGTCGGCGCCGCGCCCGCAGCTGCCGGCGCAGCTGAGCGGCCATCGCGTGCTGTGCAGCGACTGCGCCAGCCTGTCCGAAGTGCGCCAGTGCCTGTGCCAGCCGCAGGCGCGCTCGGCCGACTGGGTACTGCTGGATGTCGGCGCCGCCGACGAGGCGCAATGGCAGGCCGAAGGTGGCGCGCTGCAGGCGGCGCTGGAACGGCTGCCGGCGCAGTACATCGAGCTGCAGGCCCCCAGCGAGCCCGGCCTGGATGCGCGCCTGCGCCTGCAGCATGGCCCCGCCGCGGTGGTGGTGGACCAGCGCAGCCAGCAGGCCGGGTATCCATTGTCGCTGGCCATTGTCGGCCGCCGTCTGGCACAGGAGGGCTGAGCCATGTCGATCTTCATCATCCGTGGCCCGGAAGCGGCCGGTGCCCTGATCCGCACCGCGATGCCGCTGCCGGCACCGGTCCTGAAGTCACTGGTGCATCGCGCGATCGACGCCGGTACCAGCGTGGCGATCCGTGCCTGTGGTTCGGAACAGGAACTGCTGGACGCGCTGCGCGTGGCTGACCACAGCCGCGGCGAGGTGACCCTGCTGGATCCGGGTGCGTGTGCCAACAGCCTGCGCCTGCAGCGCCTGCTGCCGTACCTGCACAACGCCTACGTGGAAGTGCATGACGACGGCGCGGTGGCCGAGCCGTGCCTGCCGGCGGGTGTCGGTCAGCGGCTGGGCATCGCTGCTGGGTATGGCGCGCAGAGTTATGTGCTGGCGCTGGATATCGCGCTGGATCACCTGGGCCTGGCCGAGCAGGCGAACCGGGTGCACGTGGGGACGTAAGCCGCTTGTGTAGAGTCGAGCTTGCTCGACTGGCTTTTCGTGGAAAGACCGTCGAGCAAGCTCGACGCTACACAAAGAAAAACGGCGGGGTTCCCCCCGCCGTTTTCGCTTTCTTATTTCAGCCCGCGGAACTTCAGCAGCGGTTCCACCGACGGGTCCTTGCCGCGGAAATCGCGGTACAGGGTCGACAGCTCCACGCTGTTGCCGCGCGAGAGGATCTTGTCGCGGAACTCCTGGCCATTGGCCGCCGTCAGGCCACCGTGTTCGGTGAACCACTGGTAGGCGTCATGGTCCAGCACTTCGGCCCAGAAGTAGGCGTAGTAACCGGCCGAGTAACCACCACCCCAGATGTGGTCGAAGTAGGTGGTGCGGTAACGCGGCGGCACCTGCGGCAGGTCGACCTTGAACTTCTTCAGCGCACCGGCTTCAAAGGCGCCGACATCCTGCAGCGGCGCATCGGCCTTCTGCGTATGCCAGGCCAGGTCCAGCAGCGCGGCCGACAGGTACTCGGTGGTCGCATAACCCTGGTTGAAGCTGCGTGCCTTGAGGATCTTGTCGACCAGTTCCTGCGGCATCGCCTCGCCGGTCTTGTAGTGCTTGGCGTAGTTGGCGAACACCTTCGGATCCAGCGCCCAGTGCTCGTTGAACTGCGACGGGAACTCGACGAAATCACGCGAGGTGGCGGTACCGGCGATCGACGGGTACTTCACGTTCGAGAACATGCCGTGCAGCGCATGGCCGAACTCATGGAACATCGTGGTCACGTCGTCGAAGCTGATCAGCGCAGGCTGGCCGGCGGCCGGCTTGGTGAAGTTGCAGACGTTGTAGACCACCGGCTTGGCACCGGTCAGGCCGTCCTGCTCGACGAACACGTCCATCCAGGCGCCGCCGGACTTGCTGTCACGCTTGAAGTAGTCGGTGTAGAACAGGGCCAGCGAGGTGCCGTCCTTGTCGAACACTTCATACACCTTCATGTCCGGGTTGTAGGTCGGAATGTCGGTACGCGGCTTGAAGGTGATGCCGTACAGCTGGGTAGCGGCGTAGAAGACGCCGTTCTGCAGCACGTTGTCCAGTTCGAAGTACGGCTTGATCTGCGACTCGTCCAGATCGTACTTGGCCTTGCGGACCTGCTCAGCGTAGAAGTCCCAGTCCGAAGCAGCGACCTGGAAACCACCCTTCTGCGCGTCGATCACCTTCTGGATCTCGCCGGCCTCTGCGCGGGCCTTGGCGGTGGCGGCCGGCACGGTGTCGGTCAGCAGCTTGAGCGCGGCAGCCGGGGTCTTGGCCATCTGGTCGCCCAGCTGGTAGTCGGCGAAGGTGTCAAAGCCGAGCAGCTTGGCCTTCTGCGCACGCAGCTGGGCCAGGCGCTGCACGGTCTGCCGGGTGTCGTTGGCATCGCCACGCTCGGCGCGGGTTTCCGAAGCCTTCAGCACGGCGGCACGCTGGTCGCGGTCGCTCAGCGAGCCGAGCACCGGCTGCTGGGTGGTGTTCTGCAGCGGCAGCAGGAACTTGCCATCCAGCTTGCGGTCCTTGGCAGCGTTGGCGGCGTTGTTGATCGCGTCCTCGTCCAGGCCGGCCAGCTTGGCCTTGTCGTCGACAACGACGGCCGCAGCGGCGGTGGCGGCCACCAGGCGGGTATGGAACTGGGTGGAAAGGGTGGTCTCTTCCACGTTGAGCTTGCGCAGGGTGGCCTTGTCGGCGTCGGACAGCTGCGCACCGGCGCGCACCAGACCGTCGTAGTAGTGCTCGACCAGGCGCTTCTGCACCGGGTCCAGCTCCAGCGTGTCACGCTGGTCGTACAGCGACTTCACGCGCGCGAACAGCTTCGGATCGAGGTTGATCTCGTCCTGGTGCGCGGCCAGCTTCGGCGCCACGTCTTCCTGGATCTTCTGGCGCGCATCGTTGGTATCGGCCTGGACCAGGCCGAAGAAGATGCGCGACACGCGGTTCAGCGTCTCGCCGCTGCGCTCCATCGCCACGATGGTGTTGTCGAAGGTGGCCGGCTCGCTGCTGTCAGCGATCTTGCGCACGTCGGCCAGGTGCTGGCGCATGCCTTCTTCGAACGCCGGCAGGTAGTCGCTGTCCTTGATCTTGTCGAACTGCGGCGCCTGGAACGGCAGCGTGCTGGCGCTCAGCAGCGGATTGGTGGAGGCTTCGGCCGGCTGCTGGGCCGGGGCTTTCTGGGCATCGGACACGGGGGTGGACTCCTTGCCGGAACAGGCCGCCAGCGCCAGGCTGATGGCGGCGGCCAGGACTACGGTACGCGACATGTAAAACGCTCCTTGGGCAGACGGTATGGGATACCAGCCCTCCACCCTACTCCTGTCGCGCTCGCCCGGCATGTGCCGGACGTGGCGTCTATGCGGCGGCCTGCGGCCGGCTCAGACCGTACCGCGGGTCTTGCCGATCCAGGGCCGGTAGAACTCGCGGATGGCGGCCATGTCGGCGGCGTCATCGCCGGTCGGCGTGAACAGCGGGCCGATGCCGATGGTCTTCTCCGGGTAGTGGAAATACGCGGCCAGGATCGGCACGTCGGCCATCCGCGCGATCTTCAGGAAGCCGGCCTTCCAGTCCTTCACGGCCTTGCGGGTGCCCTCGGGCGTGATGGCGAACCACATCTTCTCGTTGTTGCGCAGCAGGTCCACGGCCTGGCCGACGGTGCCCTGCGGCGAGCTGCGGTCCAGCGGGATCACGCCCAGCTTGTGCAGCAGCGGGCCGAGCGGCCACCAGAACAGCGATGCCTTGCCCAGCACCTTCACCTTCATGCCCAGCGCGATCTTCGCGGCCATGCCCCACAGGCCATCCCAGTTGGACGAATGCGGGGCGATGATGAAGACCAGCCTGGGGATGTCGGGCAGGGTACCGGCCACCTTCCAGCCGCCCATGCGCAGGGTGCAGCGCGCCAGCCAGCGCAGGAAGGCGTTGGGTTTGACCTGCGGCATCTGCGGCGGCACGGCCGGCAGCAACGAAGTCGGGTTGTTCAAGCAATCACTCCCAGTCACGTGATGAGCGCCCGCGCTTGATCTGCGCGCGCCCGCGTTTGGCGTCCAGACGACGCAGTTTCGACCCGAGGGTCGGCTTGGTGGCCTTGCGCGGCTTGGGCACGCTCAGCCCGGCCTGGATGAAGGCCGCCAGCCGATCGCGCGCATCCTCGCGATTGCGATCCTGGGTCCGGAAACGTTGCGCGTCGATGACCAGCACGCCTTCGCCGGTCATGCGCCGGTCACGCCGCGCCAGCAGGCGCGCGCGCAACGGTTCGGGCAACGAGGGCGAGTTGGCCACATCGAAACGTAGTTCCACCGCGGTGGAGACCTTGTTGACGTTCTGGCCACCGGCGCCACTGGCACGCACGAACCGCTCGACGATCTCGCCGTCGGGGATTTCAAGCTGCGCGCTGATGGTGACCGGTCCACTGCCCATCCGCGCATTGTAGCGGCAGCCACGCACCGGAGTGCGGCATCGCGCCCCGTATGCCGCCGATCAGGTACCGAACACGCCGCCTTCGCCTTGGCTGCGGGTATGCTGGCCGTCCCATGTACTGCAGGAAGCCCCGCATGACCCGCACCGCACCCGCCCTGCCGTCCCTGCTGCGCCGCGCCGCCCTGCTGCTGGCGCTGGCCGTGGCCAGCGTTCCGGCCCTGGCCGCGCCGCCGACCGATGGCGACATCAACCGCCTGCTGTCGGCGTCACGCGCGCAGAGCATGATCGACACCATGCTGCCGCAGATCGAGGCGATGCAGCAGCAGCAGTTCCAGCAGGTAGCCGCACAGCGCCAGCTCAATGCCCAGCAGCAGGAACAGCTGAAGCGGATCCAGGCGCGGACCAGCCAGACCCTGCGCCAGGCCCTGTCGTGGCAGCAGCTGCGGCCGATGTACGTGGACCTGTACAAAAAGACCTTCAGCAAGGAAGACGTGCTGGCGATGGCCGAGTTCTACGAGAGCGCGGCCGGCCAGAGCCTGCTGGACAAGACCCCGGCGCTGATGCAGAACGTGATGGTCGCGATCCAGGCGCGCATGCAGCCGCTGTTTGCGGACCTGCAGAAGGATCTGGAAGCGATCGTCAACGAGCCGGAAAAGAAATGAGGTAGTGCCGGCCGCTGGCCGGCTCCCCATTACATCTGGAATCACGCAGATGCCGGCCAGTGGCCGGCACTACCGTCAATCGGTATCCACCTGCCAACCGAACAGGTCCAGCGCCTTCTGGAACCCGCCGTCCAACGGCGCACGCACGTCCACCGTGCCACCGTCCGGATGCGGGAAGCGCAGGCGCTCGGCGTGCAGCAGCATGCGGTGCACGCCCTGCATGCGGAAGATGCGGTTGTGGCGGCCATCGCCGTGGCTGGTGTCGCCGATCATGTGATGCGAGAGGTGCTTGAGGTGCCGGCGGATCTGCCGGAAGCGTCCGGTCTGCGGCTGGCAGCGCAGCAGTGCGTAGCGCGAGCTGGTGAATTCACCGACCGGCACCGACAGCTCGCCGGTGGCCAGGCGCTGGAAGTCGGTGATCGCCGGCTTTTTCACCGGCTTGCCCGGGCCGCCGTCCAGATCATGATCGACCTGCCAGGTGAGCTCGGCCGGCCAGCCCCGGCAGATCGTCAGGTAGTCCTTCAGCACTTCGCCGCCCATCAGGGCCTTGCCCAGCGCACTGGCGGTATCGCGGTCGAAGGCCAGCAGCAGGCAGCCACTGGTGGCCCGGTCCAGGCGATGCACGAGGAAGATCGGGCGGCCCAGCTGCTCGCGCAGGCGGTCGGCCAGGAAGTCGTCTTCGCCACGGGCCAGCTTGCTGTCGTGGACCATCAGCCCGGCAGGCTTGTTGACCACGGCCAGGCGCTCATCCAGGTGCAGCAGCTGCAGGGGCGGGGTGTCGGTCTCGACCGCGGCGAGGGTATCGGGTTCGGTGCTCACGGCAGGATTATCGGGGCTGGGCACTGAATGGGGTAGAGCCGGCCGCTGGCCGGCTGTCTCCGGGCAGTCGGATGGCTGCGGTTGCCGACCAGCGGCCGGCAACCGCGTGCCAACCAAGGTTGGCACCTACCTGTAGAGCGGTCAGGCGCTGCGCACGGCCAGCAGCTCGCCATTGCCCACCGGCACCAGGCTGGTGCTGAAGTCCGGATCAGCGTCCAGCAGCACGCGCAGCGGTTGCATCTCTTCCGCATGCGAGGTGGCGTTGTCCACCACCAGCAGGCCACCGGGACGCAGCACGCGGCGCATCTGCGGCCACCAGCCGGCGTACTGCCCGCGGTCCGAATCGAGGAACAGCAGGTCGATGCAGGCATCGGCGGCCTGCGCCAGCCAGAGCCCGGCATCGCCATGGACCAGGCTGATGCGATCACCCAGGCCACTCCGTGCAAACGTGGCTCGCGCCATCGCCACCTTGTCGTCGGCGTACTCCAGCGTGGTCACGTGGCCGTCGATGGCTGTGGCTGCCTCGGCCAGCCACAGCGTGGAATAGCCGTTGGACGTACCGATTTCCAGCACCCGGCGAGCGTTGCCGAAGCGCACCAGCACCGACAGGAATTCACCGGTGTCGGGCGTGATGTTGAGCATGCGTCGGCCGCGCTCGCTTTCGCGTGCGTCGTTGTCGGCGCCGAAGCGGATCAGTTTGTCCTTGAGTGTCTGCAGCATGGGGCCTACTTCCACCACGCGCGCAGCAGCGCCACTGCGCCGACCGCACCGGACAGCCAGCTCCACGCCGGCACGTCGCCCCAGTACCAGCCCGGCGGCTGCAGCACATACATCAGTGCAGCGATGGCCAGCAGGCCGACACCGGTGATCGCGCCGACCGCATGCTTCTGCAGGCGCTGCACGCTGGCATCCAGTGCGGCCAGGTCGCGCGAACGCATCGACAGTTCGTGGCGGCCTTCCACCTGCTGGGTCAGCCAGGCGTGCACCAGGCGCGGCATGTCCGGCGCATGGGTCATGATTTCCGGTAGGCGCTTGCCGATTTCGCGTACCACCCGGCGCGGGCTGTAACGCTCGCGCAGGATCTTCGCCAGCACCGGCTTGGCCACCGCCCAGATGTCGATCTGCGGGTCGAGCTGGCGGCCGACGCCTTCGATGTTCAGCAGGGTCTTCTGCAGCAGGATCAGCTGCGGCTGCAGGGTCAGCTGGTAACGCTGGGCCACGCGGAACAGCTTCATCAGCACTTCGGCCAGCGAGATCTGCGACAGCGGCCGGGTGAAGTACGGCTCGCACACCGAACGCACGGCGGCTTCGAGGTCATCGATGCGCACGTTGTCCGGCATCCAGCGCGCCTGCACGTGCAGTTCGGCGATGCGGCGGTAATCGCGGTTGAAGATGGCCATGAAGTTCTCGGCCAGGTAGTACTGATCTTCCTGCGAGAGCTGGCCCATGATGCCGAAGTCCAGCGCGATGAAACGCGGGTTGGCGCGGCGCGCCGGATCGGTGTCGACCCAGATGTTGCCGGCGTGCGCATCGGCGTGGAAGAAGTTGTCGCGGAACACCTGGGTGTAGAACACCCGCACGCCCTTGGCGGCCAGCGCCTTGCGGTCGATGCCGGCCTTGTCCAGTGCGGCGATGTCATCGGACGGGATGCCCCACACGCGTTCCAGGGTCAGTGCCCGCTCGGCGGTGTGGCTCCAGATCACTTCCGGCACGTACAGATCGTCGCTGTTTTCCCAGAAGCGGCGCAGCACGCTGGCATTGGCGCCTTCGCGCTGCAGGTCCAGCTCGGCAGCCAGGGTGTTCTCGACTTCGGCCACCACTTCGCGCGGGCGGATCTTGTCGGCGCGCGGGTGGGTGCGCTCGACCAGGGCAGCCAGCGAATTGAGCAACGCGATATCGGCGTCGATCTGCTTCTCGATGCCCGGGCGCAGCACCTTGACCACCACCTGGCGGCCATCGGCCAGCGTGGCTGCGTGCACCTGCGCGATCGAGGCCGAGGCCAGCGGTTCGGTATCGAAGCTGGCGAAGGCTTCGCTGACCGGCAGGCCCAGCGCTTCCTCGACGATGCGACGCGCGGTCTCACCATCGAACGGCTTGACCCGGTCCTGCAGCAGGGTCAGTTCATTGGCCACATCCGGCGGCACCAGGTCGCGGCGGGTGGACAGGATCTGGCCGAACTTGACGAAGATCGGGCCCAGATCCTGCAGTGCCAGGCGCAGGCGTGCACCGCGCGACTGAGCAGCGATGTCGGCCGAGGCGCGCGGCACGAACGGCTTGGCCAGGCGCAGCCAGCGCTCGGCGGGAGTGCCCTGCAACAGGTCGTCGAGGCGGTAACGCAGGATCACCCGGCCGATGCGGCTGGCACGCAGCACGGCCTTCATGCGGCACCCCGCAGACGCTGCACACGGGCACCGAGGCGTTCGACGTCATCGCGCAGCACGTCCACATCGTCGTGGAAGGCATCCAGCTCGGCGCGCGGCACCACGTCACGCGATTCCTCGGTGATGAACTCGGCGGCGCTGTGGGCCAGGTCGATCGCGCCCTGGCGCGCATGCTGCAGGGCGCTGCGCAGGGTGTTGGCCACCTGCACGCCCAGCACTTCGCCGAACACGCTGACGAACGGCTGCTGCCAGTCAGGATCGAAGCCCTTGGCCAGCTGCTGCAGGCGACGCGCCAGTTCGGCATCACCGGCCACGCGCACGCGACCCTTGCCGTTGTTGTCGCCGCGCCGTGCGTTGGCCAGCAGCGGCAGCTGCGCCAGCACGCCGGCCAGGCTGCTGCGCACGGCCAGGTCGGCTTCCTGCGCGTCCACCGGGCCGACCCGCAGTGCATCACCGTCGACGCTGATGCGCATGGCCAGCGACGGCGCTTCCAGGGTCAGGTCGATGTGCCGGCCGTCGAGGCTGGCCAGTGCATGGCGGGTATCCGGATCCAGCGCCAGCGCGCGGTTCAGGGCGATCTGCAGGGCGCGGCCAGCGACCGGCTTGAGGGACTTGAGCAGGGAGAGAGCCATGTGCGCATTCTACCTGCGTGGGTGGGGGGCTTGGGCCGGGCTGCCGCCCGGCACCCGCAGATGCAACAGCAACGGCAACGGCAACAGCCGAAGCAACAGCGGGCATTCCGTGGGTAGGCGGGATGGGGCCGGTTGCGGGGGCCGCTGCAAGTCCCCCTCCGGGGCCCGGCCCAGCCGCTGGCGGCTGTGCGTTCGGGCGCTTGCGAAGCAGTGCTTCGCAAGCAAAGCGCCCTCACCCATGTAAGCTCGGTCGCCGCATGCTCGTGTGCGCTGTCCTGCGCACACGGCAAGACCGGGGTTGGGCGTCCTGCCCAACCCGCCCGAGGCATGCCTCGGGCCCATGCGGCTCACGCCCCCGCAACCGGACCCACCCCGCCTTCGACAGGTTCCTGCGATCTGCCGGAACGACTGGGGTCGGATCCCGTTGCTGCGCAACGGGCTCTGACCCAATGCTGATGGCATCTCGCGTTGGTGGATGCCGACCTTGGTCGGCGCTGGATTTCCGGGGGTGCCAACCAGGGTTGGCCGCTACTCGAGCCGGCCGTCAGGCGGTTCATCTGTGCCTCACCTGTGCGGCAATGGAAGGTTCATGCTGTACGGCCACGCAACGCACAGGACATCGCAACACCATGGCACGGACCCGGGTCGGCATCATCTTCGGGGGCAAGTCCTCCGAGCACGAAGTTTCGCTGCAGTCGGCGAAGAACATCCTCGATGCGCTTGATCGCGAGCGCTTCGAGCCGGTGCTGGTCGGTATCGACAAGCAGGGCCAGTGGCATCTGAGCCAGCCGGATACCTTCCTGATCAATGCCGATGATCCGTCGCGCATCGCGCTGCATCGGTCCGGTACGTCGCTGGCGGTGCGCCCGGGTGTGGAACAGGCACAGCTGCAGCCCTCCGATGCGGCCAGCGCGCTGGGCCAGATCGATGTGGTGCTACCGATCGTGCACGGGCCGCTGGGCGAGGACGGTGCGCTGCAGGGGCTGCTGCGCATGGCCAACCTGCCTTTCGTCGGTTCTCCGGTACTGGGCTCGGCGGTGGCGATGGACAAGGACGTGACCAAGCGCCTGTTGCGCGACGCTGGCCTGCAGGTGGCGCCGTGGCTGTGCATCCGACGTCACCAGGCCGCTGACGTCGATGTCGATGCGGTGATCGCGCAGCTCGGCCTGCCGCTGTTCGTGAAGCCGGCAAACCAGGGTTCGTCGGTGGGTGTGAGCAAGGTCAAGGATGCAGCGGGCTTCGCCGCGGCACTGGCATTGGCGCTGCGCTACGACCACAAGGTGCTGGTCGAATCGGCGGTGGTCGGCCGTGAGATCGAGTGCGCGGTGCTGGGCAATGAACAGCCGCAGGCCAGCCTGTGCGGCGAGGTGGTGGTGCACGACGAGTTCTACGCCTACGACACCAAGTACATCAACGAGGATGGCGCCGAGGTGGTCGTGCCGGCGGATATCGATGCTGCAACCCAGGCGCGTATCCAGCAGATCGCGCTGCGGGCCTACCAGGCGCTGGAGTGTGCGGGCATGGCGCGCGTGGATGTGTTCCTCACCGCAGACGGCGAGATCGTCATCAACGAGGTCAACACGCTGCCGGGCTTCACCCGCATCAGCATGTACCCGAAGCTGTGGGGCGCCAGCGGTGTGGACTACACCACGCTGATCACGCGCCTGATCGAACTGGCGCTGGAGCGCCATGAAGCTGATCGCGGATTGCACAGCGCCGTGTAGGGGCGCTCTGTGTCTCTGTAGAGTCGAGCATGGCTCGACGCTACAAAAAGGGCGTGCCGGCCAGCGGCCGGCACTACCCTGCGGTCTTCTAGCCGCGCTTGCGGAACATCGAAATCACTGCCAGTACCAGGAACACAACGAACAGGATCCAGGCGATGTTGCTGGCGGCACCGGCGATGCCGGAGAAGCCGAGCACGGCAGCGATGATGGCGATGACGAAGAAAATAACGGCGTAATGCAGCATGGTGCTCCTCGCAGATGTCCGGGCCGTTGGATGGCGTGGGTCCATCCTCCCGATCTGGCGGTGTGCAACCAGTGATGGCGACCTATGCGGCAGATGAAGCCTTCAGCCTGCGCAGCCCTTCTTCAATGCTGACCTGCGGCACGTAGCCGAAGTCACGGCGCGCCGGCTCCATGCTGTACCAGTGCGGCGTGCACAGCTGCTCGGCCAGGAAGCGGGTCAGCGGCGGCTCGCCACGCAGGCGCAGCAGCGGCCACAGCCGCTCGCAGACCGCACCGATGCGATAAGCGGTCTTGAAGCTGATCGCCTTGTCCACCGTTGGTGCCCCCACCGCGGACAGCAGCTTGTTGACCAGCTCGCGCATGGGCAGCGGTTCGCCGTTGGAAATGAAGTAGGCCTTGCCCGCACACGCGGCACCCGGTGCCAACGCTTCGAAGGCGAGGAAATGCGCGAGCGCGGCGTTGTCGATGTAAGTGGTATCCACCTTGTTGTTGCCATCGCCCACCAGACGCAGGCGGCCCTGCCGCGCACGTTCTGCCAGGCGTGGCACCAGTTGCTGATCGCCCGGGCCCCAGATCAGGCGCGGGCGCAGCGCCACCGTCGCCAACGAGGCGTCATTGGCCGCCAGCACGCGCTGTTCGGCAATCGCCTTGGTCGCCGCATACGGTGCCTGGAAATCCTCGCCGTACGGCACCTCATCAGCCCCCAGGCCTTCCACCGGGTGGGTCGCGCGGTGGGTCACGCTGGGCGTGGAGGTGTAGACCAGCCGGCTGATGCCGTGCGCGCGGCAGGCGGCGATCACGTTGTCGGTGCCGACCACGTTGGCCTGGTGGTAGCTGTCATAGCTGCCCCAGGCGCCGGCCTTGGCGCCGTTATGGAACACCGCATCGACGCCGGCCACTGCATGCAGCACGGCCTGCGCATCGGCCAGATCGCCACGGATCTGGCCCACGCCCATGGCCTGCAGTTCCGGGTAGTGGCTGCGGTTGAACGCCAGCACCTGGTGGCCACGTTCGACCAGCCCACGGCACAGCGCCTGGCCAAGGAAACCACCACCACCGGTGACCAGGATCTTCATGCGCGCTTCTCCAGTTCGGCGCTGGCCCAGACGGCGAGCTTCTCGCGGCCGATCTTGGCGTTGTGACGGATATCGACGGGGAACGCGGGGTGCATCAGTACGTGCTGCAGGTTCGCCTCGGGCAATCGCAGGGTGGCCTGGGCGCGCAGCGCCTCGCGCAACGCCGGGCTGTCGCTCTGGCCACGCTGCAGTTCCACGCACAGCACCGGCACCTGCGCACCCGCCGGGCCAACGCCAACCAGTGCCGTGCGCGCCACACCCGGCACGGTGTTGAACACCGGCTCCACCTGTTCGGTGTACAGCGGCCCCTGTGCGGTTTCCACGCGATGGGTCTTGCGGCCGCAGAACCACAGGCGGCCCTGCGCATCGAAGTAGCCCACGTCACCCATGCGATGCACCACGCGCGTGCTGCCATCGGCCAGCGTCTCGCGGATCTTCGCCGCCGCGGTGGCCTGCGGGCGGTTGAAGTAACTGTCGGTAGCGGTCGGTCCGGCCACGGTGATCTCGCCCACCTCGCCGGTGGCCAGCACGCGCGCCTGCGACCAGTCGGCCAACGGTGCGTCATCGATGGCGATGATGCGCACCTCATTCGGTTCAACCACGCTGCCCACGCAGGTACCGGCACCGGCCTCGGTGGCGGCACGGGTGCGCTCCAGCTCGCGGCCTTCCACCACCGCCACCGGCAGGCACTCGGTGGCGCCGTACGGGGTCCAGAACTGCGCATCGGCCGGCAACAGGCTGCGGATGGTGGCGACCACATCCGGCGGCACCGGCGCACCGGCCGAGGTCACCCGGGTCACCGTCGGCAACGGCCGGCCGTGACGGGCCAGCACCCGCATCAGCGCAGGCGAGCCAAACAGTTGGGTCACGCCGAAACGCTGGATGGCATCGTGCAGGCGTGCCGGGTCGGCCTGTGCCGGCCGGGTCGGGTCCATGTCCGGGATCACCGAGGTCAGGCCCAGCGCCGGGTCGAACAAGGCAAACGGCGGGAAGGTCGGCAGGTCCACCCCGCCCGCTTCCATGCCAAAGGCACTGCCCAGCAGCTGGATCTGGCCGACGAAATGACGGTGGCGGTAGACCACGCCCTTGGGCACGCCGGTGGAGCCGCTGGTGAACAGGATCGCGGCCATGTCCTCGCCATCGGTGGCGGCCAGCATCGCCCCCCCGTTGGCACCGGCGCGCTCCAGCGCGGCCAGCGTGGTCCCGCCCCAGCCGAGGCGGCGGCCGACGGTGACCAGGCGGGTCGCCGAGGGCGCCCAGCGCAGCGCCAACCGCGCCACGTGTGCCAGCGGAATGCCAATGAAAGCCTCCGGCTGCGCCTCATCCAGGCACTGCTTCAGCGCGCGTTTGTCGATGCCCGGGTCGACCAGCACCGGCACCGCACCCAGTTTGAACAGGGCAAACATCAACAGGAAGAACTCCGGCGACGGCCGCACCATCACCACCGTGCGCACCCCGCGACCGATCCCGTAGCCTGCCAGGCCAGCCGCCATGGCGTCGCTGCGGGCGTCCAGCTGGCGGTAATCCAGGGTCACGTCGTAGGCGGCCATGCCGTTGCCGGCGCCACGGCGGCCCGGGCAGCGGATGGCGATCTGGTCGGGCCGTTCACGCGCCAGTTCAGGCAAACGGGCGGCAATGTTGCAGGGTCGGTTCATCCGTTCATTGTCGCCGCTTACGGAATTTCTTGCGCGGCGGCCAACTTCGTGGAAAATCCGCACCCTCGTTCCTGATTCCGACTGCCGCCCGAGGCGGCTTGCCCATGCAACATCCCTGCATGACCTGCGGCGCCTGCTGCACCCAATACCGCGTGGCCTTCCACTGGATGGAATCAGACGAGGTCACCCCCGGCGGCGTACCGCACCAGCTGACCGAGGTGCTGGACCCGCATCGCCTGTGCATGCGCGGCACCCACTCCAAGCCGGTGCGCTGCGTGGCGCTGGATGCGCAGATCGGCGTGTATTCACGCTGCACGATCCACCCCAACCGGCCCAGCGTGTGCCGTGAGGTGGATGCATCGTGGGAGTACGGCAAGGCCAGCCCGCAGTGCGACAAGGCGCGCATCGCCTACGGCCTGGATCCGTTGACCCTGGCCGACTGGCGCTGGCGCGACGAAGCGGGCAACGACGACGACCACCCGGACGACAACGGCAACAGCCCGTCACCGCAGGCGCCGATCGCGGCGTAGTGGTAGTGCCGGCCGCTGGCCGGCAAGCGCGCTATGCGCGCCGGGTTCATGAGGTTGCCGGCCAGCGGCCGGCACTACCGGGATCCGCCCCGGGAACCGATCAGATCGGGTTCTTGTCCAGGAACGCGCGGATTTCCGGCACCAGCACTTCGTGCTTGTCTTCCAGCACGTAGTGGCCGGCGTCCTCGAAGGCATGCACCTGGGCCTGCGGCAGCGCGGCCTGGAAGCCCTTCAGGAAATGGTGGTCGAACACGAAGTCGCGCAGGCCCCAGCCGAGGAAGGCCGGGCGGTCGGCGAACGACGGCAGCGCTTTGCCGGCACGCTCCAGCAGCGACCAGGCCTTGTCGGCCGGCGACAGCGGGATGTCCTGCATGAAACGGATGGTGCTGATGCGGTTGGCGTAGTTGTTGTACGGCAACACGTAGGCGCGGCGCACATCGGCCGGCATCTTCCGCTCCACACCCAGCCACGAGGCACCGGACGAGAACGCGTTGAAGGTGCGGATGATCCACTCGCCGATCTTCCAGTGCCGGCCCAGCGCGATCTGCCACGGCATCTTCTTCGCTGCCGGCATCGGGAACGCGGCGGTGTTGAGCACCACCAGGCGCTTCACCTGGTCGTGGTGCGACAGCGCCCAGCCGAAGCCGATCATGCCGCCCCAGTCGTGCACGGCCAGGGTCACCGGACCGGTGATGCCCAGGTGCTTCAGCAGCGCATCAAGGTCGTCCACGCGCGACTGCAGCGTGTACTCGTAGCGGCTGTCATCGGGCTTGTCCGACAGGCCCATGCCGATGTGATCCGGCACGATGCAGCGGTACGTGTCCGACAGGCCGGCCACCAGCGTGCGCCAGTAATAGCTCCACGACGGGTTGCCGTGCACCATCACCACCACTTCGCCATCGCGCGGGCCTTCGTCGAGATAGTTCATCGACAGGCCGGGGCGGACCTCGAAGCGCTGCGGGTGGGCGGGGTAACCGGGAAGCTGGGACATCGAATCGCACCTGTAGAAAGGGCCGGTAGAACCGGCCCCTGGACACTTGGAAAAATCATCGCTGCCCATCGTGCAGCAGGTCAGCGGTGACTTTTTTTACCAGACCACTTCAGCCATCGAGCAGTTCAGGCCCGAGCCGATGCCGAGCAGCGCGATGCGATCGCCCTTCTTCAGCTTGCCCAGCTGCTTGAGCTTGCTCAGCACGATCGGCACCGAGGCCGGACCGATGTTGCCGTGCTCGCCGAAGATGGTCATGACCTTCTTCGGGTCGATGCCGAAGTTCTTGATGAACGCAGCGGTGTGCGGCTGGCTGACCTGGTGGATGACGAACTGGTCCAGCTCTTCCACGGCCCAGCCCAAGGCGATCTTGGCGGCGGTGAAGGTCTTCTGCGCCAGCTTGATGCCTTCGATCAGCAGCAGTCGGGTATCGGTGACCATGCGGTCCAGGTTGCCCAGGCACAGCTGGTTCCACTCGGTGGCCGAGCGGGTCACGCCACCCTTGTAGCGCGGCGCATCCGGCACAAGTTCCGAGCGCGCCATCACCATCGCGGCGGCGCCCGAACCCGTGGTCAGGGCGGCCAGCTCGTTGCGGAAGTCGTCGGCGGTGACGTCCGGGGCGGTCATCCGCTCCAGGGTCTTCTCGTACACCAGGTTGGCGGTCTCGCCATCCACCACCAGCGCGTAGTCGATGTCGCCGCGCTCGATCATGCGCGCCGCGATATCCATGCCGTTGATGAAGGCCAGGCAGGCATTGGCGACGTCGAAGGTCATGCACTCGTCGCTGACGCCGAGGTTGCCCGACACGATGGAGGCCGTGGACGGCTCCAGGTAGTCGCGGCTGACCGAGGTGTTGACCAGCAGGCCGACCTGCGTTGCATCGATGCCCGCGTCTTCCAGCGCCTTGCGGCCGGCCATGGTGGCGGCATCGGACGCAAGCACGCCGTTGTCCCACAGGCGGCGGGCATGGATGCCGGCGATATCGCCGAGCACGTCGGTGCGGATACCGAGGCGATCCAACGTCGGCTGCAGCCGCTCGTTGATTTCCTTGGTCGTCAGCGTGTGCGGCGCATCAACGTGTGCCAGGCCGGCGATCGAGACATTCTTGAAGAGCATCGAGGTTAGCGCCAAGGCTCAGGCAAAAGGGGGCGCTATTCTATAACCCCCGGGGCCTTCACCGCATCTTTACGAATTCAGGCTTGGCCGTATGGTGAAGCGTTCAGCGCGGCGGGCATTGGAAAGCGGCGAAGCGCTGGCTGCCATCGGCCGGAGCGGCGGCGGCCTGCACGGCATTGGCGCCTGCGCTCGGGGCCTCGTTGCGGGCCAGGGTTTCCAGCTCTTCCTGCACACGCAGCGGGTTGCGGTTGTAGAAGCCGACCTTGCTCTTCACGGTGACCACCACCTCGCCCTTGGCGATGCAGCCAGCGGGAACCGGGCCTGCCGGCAGCACGCGGGTCGCCTTGCCGGCCGGTTCGATCGGCACCCAGGTACAGGCGGTGACGGTGAGCAGCAGGGAGGAAAGCAGCAGAACGCGCATGGGCAGATCCTGGAAGGGTATGGGGGGATTCTGCCTGAACAGCCTGAATCGAGGGTAGCCGGTGGGTGAGGTCAGATCCCCCGCAGGGGAGCCTGACCCCGCCTTCGGGTCACGGAGTTGCCGGCCAGCGGCCGGCACTACCACGGCAAGGTTGCCGGCCAGCGGCCGGCACTACCGGAGGAGCCGGCCCGCCCCATGGCGGGCCGGGTATTGCCTTACTTCTTGACCGGATTGCCTTCGGCATCGATCACGGTCACCTCGCCCAGGTTCAGCGCGCGCACGGCCGCTTCGGTCTGCTTGAGGTCACCCACCACCACCCAGGTCAGCGCCTGCGGCTTGATCTCGGCGGCGGCCTGCTGCACCTGTGCCGGGGTCATCGCCTCGATCTCGGCCTTGCGGCGCAGCACGTAGTCGTCCGGACGCTTGAACTGCACGATCGAACCGATGGTCGAGGCGACCGCGCTGGCGGTCTCGTAGGCACCGGGCAGGCTCAGGGTCTGGATGTTGCGGATGCGGTTGACCTCGGCGGCGGTGGCCGGCTTGCTGCCATCGGCGAACGCGGCGATTTCCTTGCGCATTTCCGCCATCGCCGGGCCGGTCTTGTCGATCTGCACCGGCGCGCTGGCCATCCACGGGCGCTGGCCCACCGAGTTGATCGCGCTGCTGCGCGCACCGTACGACCAGTGCTTGTCCTCACGCAGGTTCATGTTCAGGCGCGAGGTGAAGTCGCCGCCGATCACGCCGTTGGCGATATCGAAGCGGGTCGAACTGGCGGCGCTGGACGGCGCCACCACCTGGCCGGCGAACAGGTTGGCCTGCACCGCACCCGGCTGGTCGATCAGGAACACGCGCGGGCCCTTCGGCAATGCCACGTCGGTGGCGGCCTTCACCTGCGGGGCGTCGCCGGCAGCCTTCCAGTCGCCCAGCTGCTTGTCCAGCAGCGGCACGATCTCGCCCAGGGTGGTGTCACCGACCACGATCAGGGTTCCGTTCTGCGGGCGCAGCCAGTCGCGGTGGAAGTCGACCAGGTCTTCGCGGGTCAGGCCGTTGATCGCTGCTTCGTCACCGCTGCCGGTGAACGGAATGGCATACGGGTGGCCCTTGCCGTACAGCAGCGGCGGCAGCACGCGCATCGCCACCGCACCCGGGTTGACCTTCTCCTGCTGGATGCCGGCAATCCAGCTCGCCTTGACCCGGTCGATCTCACCCTGCTCGAAGCGCGGTTCGCGCAGCAGGTCCCGATACAGCGCCAGCGACGGTGCCAGGTTTTCCTTCAGCGCCGACAGGTCCACGCTCATGGAGTCCAGGCCGGCCGAGGCATCCAGGCTGGCGCCCAGTGCGTCAGCAGCATCGGCGAAGGCCAGCGAGCCGAGCTTGCCGGCGCCTTCGGTCATCAGGCTCATGGTGAAGTTGGCGGTGCCCGGCTTGCGGCCCTGGTCGGCGCTGAAGCCACCCGGGAACTGGTAGCTGAACTGCACCACCGGAATCTCGTGGCGCTCGGCCAGGATCACCTGGGTGCCGTTCTTCAGCGTGGCGCGCTGCAGCGCCGGGAACTTCAGCTGCGGGAACTCGCGGGTCTGCGGTACGCCGGCCTTGCGGTCGACCTGCTCGGGCAGCGTGCTGTACTTGGGATCCACCGCAGGAACGTTGAACGGCTTCGGCGCCTGGCTCGGGTCTTCCTTCAGCGCCACACGCTCACCCGGTGCGATCACCAGGGTGTGGCTGCCCTTGTCCAGCCACTGCGCACCCAGCCGGCTCAGATCAGCGGCACTGGCCTTCTCGATGTTGGCCAGCGAGGTGCGGAAGCAGCCCGGGTCGCCGGTGAACACCGCGCACTCGGCCAGTGCGTCGGCCTTGCCACCAAAGCCGCCGATGCGCTCGATGCCGCGGATGAAGCCGGCGCGGGCACCGGTCTTGGCGCGCTCCAGCTCGGCCGCGGTCGGGCCCTGCTTGATCAGGCGGTCCAGTTCCTCGTCGATGATCTTCTCGACCTTGGCCGGGTCCTGGCCCTGCTTGACCGTCGCCATGATCACGAAGTTCGAACCCAGCTGCGAGGTCGAAAGGCCCGAGGCGATGCTGTCCACCAGTTTGTCCTGGTGCTGCAGGCGCTGGCTCAGGCGCGAGGACTTGGCGCCGCCCAGGACCTGCGCGAACAGCTGCAGCTGATCGACATCGGTGGTGCCGACCTGCGGCACGTTCCAGGCGCGGTAGATGCGCGCCTGCGGCACCTTGTCGGTCATCGTCTCGCGCGTGTCGGCGCTGCGCTTGGCCACGTTCACTGCCGGCTGCGCCATGGTCGGGCCGGCCGGGATGCTGCCGAAGTACTTGCCGACCTTTTCCTTGGCAGTGGCCAGGTCGATGTCGCCGGCCAGCACCAGCACCGCATTGTTCGGGCCGTACCAGGTGCGGAACCAGGTCTTCACGTCATCCAGCGACGCCGCGTTCAGATCGTTCATCGAACCGATCACGCCGTGGTGATACGGGTGGCCTACCGGGTACAGCGCCTTGTTGAGCTGGTCCCAGGCCTGACCGTACGGCTGGTTCTCGCCCTGGCGCTTCTCGTTCTGCACCACGCCACGCTGCTCGTCCAGCGCCGCCTGGTCGATCGCACCGACCAGATGGCCCATGCGGTCCGACTCCATCCACAGCGCCATGTCCAGCGCGGTGGTGGGCACGTTCTCGAAGTAGTTGGTGCGGTCGGTATTGGTGGTGCCGTTCTGGTTGGTGGCACCGACCTGCTTGAACGGTTCGAAGAATTCGCCGTCGTGGTTTTCGCTGCCCTGGAACATCAGGTGTTCGAACAGGTGCGCGAAGCCGGTACGGCCTGCCGGTTCGTCCTTGCTGCCCACGTGGTACCAGACGTTGACGGCGACGATCGGCGCCTTGCGATCGGTATGCACGATCACGCGCAGGCCGTTGGGCAGGGTGAACTGCTCATACGGGATATCGACCTTGGCCGGTGCGGTCGGCTTGGCCGCCAGCGCATGGGAAGGCACAAGCGTGCCCAGGGCGGTGCTGAGGGCGACGGCCAGCAGTGCAGCGCGCGGGCGAAGGGCGAGAGACATATCCGGATCCTTGGTCACATAGGTGAACCCCGATCCTAGCCTGCGCACGCAGCGGCAGGAATCGGCCAGCAGTCACTGGGGGTGTTTGCCCCTGTGCCCCATCCGCAGCGCCGATCTGCGCTGCCTGACCGGTCACAAGCGCCCGCCAGGACCGTCCGGACAGTGTCCGCAGCACATCGAATGGACAGGTGTCCGCCTACCGGACACTTCTCGACCGAACAAAAACTCTTGCAAATCAACAACTAAAAGTTGGCACGGGGATTGCTTGGTACTTCCTGCGCCAGGAAGGGCTTCAGATGAAAGCTGACTGAAGACTGAACAAATGCAGGAAACCGAAAATTTTCCTTGCAAGCCCAGAATCGGTGTACTACATTACTACCACACCACTGATCACCAACACTAAACAGGCCCCGTCATGAACGCCAAGACCATTGCCATCGCCATCGCACTGATCGCCGGCACCGCGGTTGTTTCGTCGGTGCAGGCCTCCGAATCCATCCAGACCCTGGCCACCGTGCAGGTCCGCCCGGCCGCCGACCAGCTGGCCCAGCAGGCCTGGGAACAGGCCAGCGGCATCCCGACCCTGGCCACCGTGGAAGTGCGCCCGAGCGCCGACCAGCTGGCCGAGCGCAATGGCTACGTTGCCGCCCCGGTTGCTGCCGCGATGCCGATCACCACCCTGGCCTCGGTGGAAGTGCGCCCGAGCCTGGAACAGCGCGTCGCCCTGGCCGCCGAAATGGAAGCCCAGCGCTACGCCGCCACCCTGGCTGCTGCCGCCACCAACGTCGCCAACTCGGTCATCGTCAACCTGCCGGCCCTGCAGGTGCGCCCGAGCGCCGCCGACCTGCAGGCCCTGGCCACCGAAACCGCCCAGGTCCTGCTGCGCCCGTAAGCGGTGCCGCCCTGCCCAGCGCAGGGCGTGCGCCGTAAAGGCGGCGGTCGTCGCAGGTACACTGCGCCGATGAATGCCGCGCCCCAGTTCCATGTGATCCTGTTCCAACCGGAAATCCCGCCCAACACGGGCAATGTGATCCGGCTCTGCGCCAACACCGGCGCGCAGCTGCACCTGGTCGAGCCGCTCGGCTTCGCACTGGAAGACAAGCAGCTCAAGCGCGCCGGCCTGGACTACCACGAGTACTCGCGCCTGCAGGTCCACCCCGACCTGGACACCGCGCTGGCGCGGATCGCACCGAAGCGCTTGTTCGCACTGAGTACCCGGGCCAGCGTGCGCTACGACAGCGTGGCGTTTGAAGATGGTGATGCCTTCCTGTTCGGCCCGGAAAGCCGCGGCCTGCCGCAGGACGTGCTCGATGCCTTGCCCGATGGCCGCCGCCTGCGCCTGCCGATGCGGCCGGACAACCGCAGCCTCAATCTTTCCAACACCGTTGCGGTGGTGATGTACGAAGCATGGCGGCAGCACGGGTTTGCTGGCGGCGCGTAAACCGCCTCAGGTGGGTGTGGACCGCCTCAGGTGGGTGTGGACCGCTCCTGGTGGGTGCGGACCCTGGTCCGCACTGATGCCCGGTCGCGCGCTGAAGGAATGTGCCAACCAAGGTTGGCACCTACCAAAGGCAGGTCCAGGCCGCCGCCAAGAACCTCTGATGGCTGTGGATCGCTTCTGGTGGGTGCGGACCTTGGTCCGCACCGATGCCCGGTCGTGCGCTGAAGGAATGTGCCAACCAGGGTTGGCACCTACCAAAGGCAGGTCCAGGCAGGCGCCGAGAACCTCTGATGGCTCTGGATCGCTTCTGGAGGGTGCGGACCCTGGTCCGCACCGATGCCCGGTCGCGCACTGAAGGAATGTGCCAACCAAGGTTGGCACCTACCAAAGGCAG
>NZ_JBTMUR010000004.1:279926-296436 GCF_054473855.1 Stenotrophomonas genospecies 3 | reverse complement strand
GGTCCAGGCCGCCGCCGAGAACCTCTGATGGCTGTGGATCGCTTCTGGTGGGTGCGGACCTTGGTCCGCACCGATGCCTGGTCGCGCGCTGAAGGAATGTGCCAACCAGGGTTGGCACCTACCAAAGGCAGGTCCAGGCCGCCGCCGAGAACCTCTGATGGCTGTGGATCGCTTCTGGTGGGTGCGGACCTTGGTCCGCACCGATGCCCGGTCGCGCGCTGAAGGAATGTGCCAACCAGGGTTGGCACCTACCAAAGCACATCCCAGGTTGTAGTGGCAGGTGCCATGTGCAGTAGATCCACGCCATGCGTGGATGGTGTTCCCCGCACCGCTCAGAACGCGCTGATGCCGGTCAGTTCGCGGCCGATCACCAGCTGGTGCACGGTCTCGGTGCCTTCATAGGTGATCACCGATTCCAGGTTCAGTGCATGCCGGATCGCCACATGCTCGGTGGTGATACCGGCGCCGCCCAGCAGATCGCGACACTCGCGGGCGATGTCGATGGCCATGCGGCAGTTGTTCCACTTGGCCAGGCTGACCTGCTGCGGCTGCAGCTGCCCGGCTTCCTTCAGGCGGCCCAGCTGCAGGGCCAGCAGCTGCGCGGTGGTGATGCGGCGGGCCATCTCGGCCAGCTTCATCTGCGCGCTCTGCGTGGCCGCCAGCGGGCGACCGAACAGCACGCGTTCCTTGGCATAGCCCAGCGCTTCATCCAGGCAGGCAATGGCAGCGCCGATCGGGCCCCAGCTGATGCCGTAGCGGGCCTGGGTCAGGCAACCCAGCGGTCCCTTGAGGCCCTTCACGTTCGGCAGGCGGTGGCTGTCGGGCACGCGCACGTCGTCGAAGAACAGCGCGCCGGTCAGCGATGCGCGCAGGCTCATCTTGTGCTTGATCTCCTGCGTGGTGAAGCCGGCCATGCCCTTTTCCAGCACGAAGCCCTGGATGCCGTCTTCGGTCTGCGCCCAGACGATGGCCAGATCGGCCACCGGGCCGCTGGTGATCCACATCTTGCTGCCGCTGATGCGCCAGTCGCTGCCGTCGCGCACCGCGCGGGTCTTCATGCTGGCCGGATCGGAACCGCCGTGTGCCTCGGTCAGGCCGAAGCAGCCGATCAGCTCACCGCGCGCCATCGCCGGCAACCACTGCTGGCGTTGCTCCTCGCTGCCGTAGGCATAGATCGGGTACATGCACAGCGAGCTCTGCACCGAGACGAAGCTGCGCAGGCCCGAATCGCCGCGCTCCAGCTCCTGGCAGATCAGGCCATAGCTGACCGCACCGAGGTCGCCGCCGCCGTATTCGGCCGGCAGGGTGGCACCGAGCAGGCCCAGCGCGGCGATCTCCGGCACCAGCTCTGAAGGGAAGCGGGCCTGGTCGAAGGCATCGCCGATGATCGGCAGCACGCGCTCGTTGGTGAAGCGGGCGACGCTCTCCTGCACCGCGCGCTCTTCCTCGTTGAGCAGGGAACGGACATCGAACAGATCGTACGGATGCAAAGCCATGGCACTCACGCGCAGTCAGGACCCGGCCATTGTCGGTCATCCGCAAGCATCGCGTCTGGCAGGTGTGGACCTTGGTCCACACGGAAGCGGGTCCGGGCGGTGAAACAATGTGCCAACCAAGGTTGGCACCTACCCGGCCACGTGCATTACGCTGCACCGCAGCAATCATGACGTGAACATCGTCGATCTAGCTCGATCACGCGCGGCCCGGTACCCTGACACATTCAAACAACCGTTTCGCTCGTGGCTGCACGCGCGATTCCCAGGCACCGCCGGTGGCCCCGATGCCGGCCCTACCCACGAGTCATGCAATCGATGAGCGCTGAAGCCAACGCCC
Organism: Stenotrophomonas genospecies 3; assembly: GCF_054473855.1. Classification (NCBI taxonomy): domain Bacteria; kingdom Pseudomonadati; phylum Pseudomonadota; class Gammaproteobacteria; order Lysobacterales; family Lysobacteraceae; genus Stenotrophomonas; species Stenotrophomonas genospecies 3. The sequence goes on along the minus strand of NZ_JBTMUR010000004.1, from coordinate 294,603 downwards.
TGCCCCCGCGTGAAGTAATGGAGTTCGACGTGGTGATCGTCGGCGCCGGCCCCGCCGGCCTGGCCACCGCGATCCGCCTGCGCCAGCGCGCGATCGAAGCCGGCCGCGACCTGTCGGTGTGCGTGCTGGAGAAGGGCTCCGAACCGGGCGCGCACGTCCTGTCCGGCGCCGTGATGGATCCGCGCGCACTGACCGAACTGTTCCCGGACTGGGCCGAGCGCGGCGCACCGCTGAAGCAGAAGGTCACCCGCGACGAATTCCTGTTCCTCAGCGAAACCGGCGCACGCAGCACGCCCAACGCGCTGCTGCCGGAGTGCTTCCACAACGAAGGCAACTACATCATCAGCCTGGGTGAAGTGACCCGCTGGCTGGCGCAGCAGGCCGAAGCGCTGGAAGTGGCGATCTTCCCCGGCTTCGCCGCAGCCGAGGTGCTGTACGGCGACAACGGTGAAGTGATCGGCGTGGCCACCGGCGACATGGGCATCGAGAAGGACGGCAGCATCGGCCCGACCTTCGAACGGGGCATGGCGCTGCAGGCCAAGTACACGATCTTCGCCGAAGGCGCACGCGGGCACCTCGGCCGCCAGCTGATCGCGCGCTACAAGCTTGATGAAGGCAAGGACCCGCAGGCCTACGGCATCGGCATCAAGGAACTGTGGCAGATCGACCCGGCCAAGCATGAGCCGGGCCTGGTGGTGCACGCCGCCGGCTGGCCGCTGGACAGCGACACCTACGGTGGTGCGTTCCTGTACCACGCCGACGGCGGCAAGGTCGCCATCGGTTATGTGGTTGGCCTGGACTACAGGAACCCGTGGCTGAGCCCGTTCGAAGAGTTCCAGCGCTTCAAGACCCATCCGTCCATCCGCAAGCACCTGGAGGGTGGCACCCGCATCGGTTACGGCGCGCGTGCGATCACCGCCGGCGGCCTGCTGTCGCTGCCCAAGACCGTGTTCCCGGGTGGCGCGCTGGTCGGCTGCGAGGCCGGCTACCTCAACGCCAGCCGCATCAAGGGCAGCCATGCCGCGATCAAGACCGGCATGCTGTGCGCCGATGCCGCGTTCGACGCGCTGGCCGCCGACCGCCAGCACGATGAACTGAGCGCCTACCCGAAGGCGTTCGAAGCCAGCTGGCTGTTCACCGAACTGCAGCAGGCCAAGAACTTCAAGCAGTGGTTCAAGAAGGGCCAGACCGTGGCCACGCTGATGACCGGCGTGGAGCAGTGGCTGCTGCCGAAGCTGGGCGTGCGCAATCCGCCGTGGACCCTGCACCGCACGCAGCCGGATCACGTCTGCCTGGAGCCGGCGGCCAAGCACACCCGCATCGCCTACCCGAAGCCGGATGGCGTGCTGACCTTCGACCGTCTCAGCTCGGTGTTCCTCAGCAGCACCAACCACGACGAGAACCAGCCCAGCCACCTGACGCTGAAGGACCCCAGCATTCCGGTGAAGGTGAACCTGGCCGAGTACGCCGGCCCGGAAGCCCGCTACTGCCCGGCGGGTGTGTACGAGTTCGTCGGTGAAGCCGATAACGCGCGCCTGCAGATCAACGCGCAGAACTGCGTGCACTGCAAGACCTGCGACATCAAGGACCCGACCCAGAACATCGTCTGGGTGACCCCGCAGGGCGGTGGCGGCCCGAACTATTCGGGCATGTGATTGCTCCGGGCTGCGACCGCGTGTCGCAGCCCACCTGCCCCGCTGCGTCGCTATCCTGCCCGCCCATGCGTGCTTTCCGCCTGCTCATCACCATTGCTTTGACCCTGGCGGCCACGGCCTGCCAGCGCCCGCCTGCGGCACCGGCCACGCCGGAACAGGCGCAGCAGCAGGCCATGCAGCGCGCATTCGAGCTGTGTGCCGGCTGCCACACCGTGCAACCTGGTGGCATCCACCGCTTCGGACCCAATCTGCACGGCGTGATCGGCCGCCGCGCTGGCAGCCTGCCGGACTATGGCTATTCCGACGGCATGCGCCGCGCCGATATCACCTGGACCGCGCAGACCCTGGATGCGTTCCTGCAGTCGCCCACCCACGTGGTGCCCGGCACGCGCATGTACAACGCCTTCCCCAGCGCCGAACGCCGCGCACTGGTGATCGCCTACCTGCAGCAGCAGTCGGCTCAGTGAGCCAGGCGCTGCAGCTGTCGCTGCAGCCGTGCCACAAATTCCGCCACTGCCGCGAACAACGGCGCCACATCGGTTTCCGCCGCATCCTGCAGACGCTCCACCAGCGCATTGGCCTGCCCGGCCAGCACTGTCGCTCCCACCGCGCCCAACCCACCGGCCTGGCGATGCAGGTGCAGTGCGGCCGCCTCGCGATCTCCAGCCTGCAGCGCGTGCTTCACGGCGGCAAGATCGCCTTCGCTGGCCTGCAACAGGCTGTCGCGCAGCTGCTCGGCCACCGCACGCGAGCCGAAGCGCCGCTGCAGGCTGTCCAGATCGGGCAGCGTCCCACCATCGTCGGCAGCGGACCCGGCCTGCGGCTCCTCGAACGACTGTCCCTGCGCCTGCGGCAACCAGCGCAGCAGTGCGGTGCGCAGCGTGGCCAGTGACAGCGGCTTGGCCAGCACTTCGTCCATGCCGGCCTCGCGGCAGCGCCGTGCATCGTCATCCAGCACGCTGGCGGTCAGCGCCAGCACGGTCAGCCGCGGCTGGCCGTTGCGGCCCTCGCGTTCGCGCAGCAGGCGGGTGAAACCGAAGCCATCGAGCACCGGCATCCGGCAGTCGGTGATCACCAGATCGAAACTCTCCGACGACAGCCGATCCAAGCCCTGCTGGCCGTCACCGACCATCACATGCGGCACCCCCAGCTGCTGCAGTCGCCAGGCCATCATCGCCTGGTTGGTCGGGTGGTCTTCGATCACCAGCACCCGCGCCTGGCGCAACGCCTGCGGCAGCAGCGAGGCCTGTTCCTGCTCGGCGACCAGCGCTTCCACATCACCGCTGCCGGCTTCCACCAGCGACAGCCGCACCTCGGCGAGGGTCCCTTCGCCCAGCGTGCTGTGCAGCTCCAGCTCGCCGTCCATCATCTGCACCAGGCGCTGGCAGATGCTCAGGCCCAGGCCGGTACCCCCATGGTCGCGCTGGATGTAGGCACCAGCCTGGGTAAACGGCGCAAACAGGTGCTGCAGCTGTTCCGGCGCGATGCCGATACCGGTGTCGGTGACGCTCAGGCACAGCGGCTGGCTGCCGTCTTCGGCGGTCGGCCCCAGCACGTCCAGCTGCAGCCGCACTTCGCCGCGCACGGTGAACTTGATGGCGTTGCTGAGCAGGTTGAACACGATCTGGCGCAGGCGCACGCCATCCACTTCGTGCGCGGCCGCCAGCTGCGGGTCGATCTGCACGTGCAGGTCCAGCCCACGTGCACTGGCCTGCGCCGACAACAACCGGCACACGCTTTCCAGCAATGGCCGCAGCGGCTGCGGCACCGGTTCCAGGCGCAGCGCGCCGGCCTCCAGCCGCGAGTAGTCAAGAATATCGTCGAGGATCTGCCGCAGCATCTGCGCCGAATCCTCGATCACCCCGAGGATGCGCTGCTGCTCGGCATCCAGCGGCGAATGCGCCAGCACTTCCAGCATGCCCAGCACGCCACTCATCGGCGTTCGGATTTCATGGCTCATGGTCGCCAGGAAACGCGACTTCGCCTCCGCCGCCTGTTCGGCGTCAGCCTTGGCCGCAGTCAGGGCCTCGGCCTGTGCACGCGCCTCGCTGACATCCACCCAGTATCCACTCCAGGTGACCACGCCCGCTTCCGCCGCATAGGGATGGGCCTGGCTGCGCACCCAGCGCGCGCCGGTGCCTTCAGGTCGCAGCCGGAACTCGAGAACAAGCGGTGCGAACTGGCGCGCCGCCTGCTCGACCGCATGCAGGATGTGCTCGCGGTCGTCTTCCTCGATGCGCTCCAGCAGGCACATTGCATCCTGTTCGGCCTGCTGCCGGCTGATCCCGAACAACGCCTGCAGGTCACCGGCAATGAACGGGAAGCTGAGGGTTCCGTCTGCCGCGCGGCGAGCCTGATAGACCACGGCGGGCAGGTTGTCGGTGACTTCGGCCAGGCGCTGTTCCAGGTGACGCCGTCCGGCCACCTCGCGGCGCAGCCGCCAATGCCCGATGGCGTGCACCAGCAGCGCGGTGAGCAGCACCAGCAGCAGCGGCACGCCCCAGCGCATCGCGCTGTTCCAGTCCAGGCCGTTGCGGTACTCGACGGCCAGCCAGTCCCCGCGCAGGGCCTCGCGCTTGCGCGGCGTCATCTGCAGCAGCAGGCGGTCGAAGGTGGTGGCCAGGGCGGCATGGCGGCGCTCAACCGCCAGCACCAGCTGATCGTTGAAACCTGCCGGTGCCGCCACCTGCAGGCGCCCCGGGAAGCGGTTGCGCAGCAGATGGTCAACCAGTGCCAGGTTGCCTACGTAGGCATCGGCGTCGCCATTGATCAGGCGCTGCAGGGCCTGTTCCGCGCTGCGTGCCGCGATGATCCGCGCCTGCGGCGCCTGCTGCAGCACATAGCCACGCACACGTTCCGGATCGGACAGCAGCACCCGCTTGCCCTGCAGGTCGGACAGGCCCAGCAACGCCGGGCTGTCACGCCGGCTGACGATCACGTTCGGCACGCTGATGAAGGGCTGGCTGAACACCCAGTCCGGGCCCAGGTAGCGAGAATCGGCAGGAATGCCCATCACTGCCTGCAGCTCGCCGCGGCGCGCCTTCTCGCGTACCTCGTACCAGTCGTGGCTGTTTTCCACCTGCAGGTTGGCGCCAGCCTGCAGCAGGCGCCGCAGGTATTCGCTGGCCAGGCCACTGGGGTTGCCATCCTGGTCCGCGAACGACAGCGGCGCCGCGTTCGGCGCGAAGCCGATCTTCAACGGCTGCTCCAATACCCGTTTCTCGGCCTGGCTCAACGCCAGCTGTGCCGATGCCGACCACTGCGGAGGTGGCAGCCAGCGCTGCACCAGCGCATCGCGCTGGGCCTGGCTGGTCGCAGCCAGTGCCAGGTCCAATGCTTCGGCCAACGGCTGCTTGCTGTTGGGAACACCGAAGTGCAGCCGTTCGGGCGGCAGATCGCTGGGACGCAGCAGCACGACCCCCTGCAGGTCCTCGCGTGCGATCAGTTCGGTGGCCACGTAGGCATTGCCGATGTAAACGTCTGCCTTGTCGTCTCTGACCATCTCCAGCGCCGCCAACGAGCTGTTTGCGACAAGCTGTCGTGCCCGGGGAAAGCGCGCCCGCACCTGCGGGCCGGTCAGGAAGTCCTGCTCGATCACCACCCGCAGTCCATCCAGGTCGGGGATGTCGGAGGCACGCAGGTCATCCGGGCGTCCCACCAGGGCCAGCGCTGCCTCGCCATAGGCGGCGGTATAGACCATGCAGCGGGTGCGGTCGGCACTGAGACCGACATTCATCACTACATCGATCTCGCCACGACATGCCGCATCCAGCACGGATGTCCAGTCGGGATAGCGCCGTGCCTCCACCTTCACGCCCAGCTGACGGGCGAGAAGCGACAGATAATCCGGGCCCAGGCCGACCTGCTGGCCATCACGGAGGGACTCGAACGGCGGCCAGCCACTGTCATACTGGCCCACGACGATGCTCGGATGCGCGGCAAGGTACTCGCGCTGCAGCGGGCTGAGCGGCAACAGCCCAGGCACCGCCTGTGCCAGCGCCGCAGGCAGCACCAGCACGGCCAGCAGCAGGACCAGCCCGCGAACAGCCCAGCTACGCATCGGCGTTGATCTCCTAGAATCTGCCAGGAACCGCGATGGTCGCGGTCCGGCGTGCCCGGTGGCCATACTAGAGCATGAGCTTGCGCATCATCATCGCAGACGACCACCCGGTGGTCCGTATCGGTACCCGTGCCGTCATCGAATCGAGCGGGGTGGGCCGCGTGGTCGGCGAAGCCGACAGCGCGCAGGCGCTGATGGCCCTGCTCGGCAGCCAGCCCTGTGACCTGCTGGTCACCGACTACTCCATGCCGGGCAGTCCCCAGGCCGACGGCTTCGCCATGATCGGCATGATCCGCCGCCGTCATCCCGACCTGCCGGTGCTGATGCTCAGTGTCTCCAACAACCTGGCGATCCTGCGCATGGTGCTCGACAGCGGCGTGCTCGGCCTGGTCGACAAGAGTTCGTCGATGGACGAACTGCCACAGGCCATCCAGGCGGTCTACCGGGGCCAGCCCTACATCAGCCGCAGCCTGCGCGAGCGGGTCGAGGCCGCTGGCAGCTGGCGCATGCGCGAGGGCGACGGCAAGCCACTGTCGCCACGCGAGGTGGAGGTGCTGCGGCTGCTGGGCACCGGCATGACCGTGAAGGAAATCTCGCTGCAGCTGCACAAGAGCGTCAGTACCATCAGCCGGCAGAAGGGTGACGCCATGCTCAAACTGGGCCTCAAGGGCGACGCCGAGCTGTTCGATTACCTGCGCGACGGCAAGATCTGAGAGCCAGATCACACAAGAAGGGCAGCTGCCACCGCCCTCTTTGACCGGCCGCCGATCTGTGCCAAGATGGTACGGCATGAGTTCTCAATGCGAGGTCGAAGGAATCGACCGGCTCATGTCCTCGCTCCCGTCCCTGGTGGACGTGGCGCGGTTTCCTGCCGGCCGTCTGGCCCGGCAACGCTGACCATGGAGAGGCGCATGCATCATCCCCCCAAGCTACGTTGGACCCTGCCGTTGCGGCCTCTGCGCGCATTCGCGGCGTGCCTGCTCGTCTCTCTTTCCGCTGCCGCCTGCAGCGCCGCCGATCCGGCCCCCTCGTCCTCCCAGCCCGGCGCCCCTGCGCAGGCTGCCAATGCGCCCCGACAGGATGTTGCCCCGATGCAGACCCCCACCCCCGATGCCGCCGCCACCCCGCCCGACGCGCCGACCGTGATGTATTTCACCTACCAGGTGGACGGCGATGGCGCGACCTCCTATGAGGTCCAGAACGGCAGCGTGGCGACCTTCTGGTTCGGCCACACCTTCACTCTCGATGGCACCACGTACTACACGGGTTTCTCCTGGGATACCCGCGAGCACTACGGCAAGCCGGGCGAGCAGACGCCGGCCGGTCCGGATGACCGCGCCAACCTTGCCGAGGCCACCTTCGTGCTGGCCGGCACCGACGCCAGGAAGCCATGGAAGTTCCGTGGCCAGGAATGGACCATCGGCGCACTGGGCGCGTACGACAAGGCCGACGATGTCGATACCCGGCGCAAGCCGCTTGAACATCGCACGGCCGATGGTCGCCTGCTGCTGGCGGTGCCGACCAGCAGCTTCGACCGCGGCATCAGCAGCACCGGCTATGCGCTGCTGCTGTTCAACCCCAGGCGCAGCGAAGACGACGTGGACAGCAAGGTCTGGCGCTATGTCGGTTCAGTGCGCACGGGTGAGGACAACAGTGCCGCCTGCGACGACGGCAACGTGATGCCCTGCACCGACAGCGATGGCGAACTGGCCTTCGCTGCCGACGGCAACGGCCTGCCGCGACTGACCGTGACCTTCAAGGGCACCACCATCGAAGGCCCCGGCAAGACCCGCGCACTGGGTGCCGGCGACGCCGTGCACTACACCTTCGACAGCGCGACCCAGCAGTACGTCGCGCCCTGATAGCACCCGCCACGCGCGGGTTCCCTGTTGACCGACATGTTCTTGACTCACGGATGAGTCCGGTTGGCGATTCGCGGCACGCGCCGCTCCATCAACCCCGAGGAAAACGTCATGGCACAGCATGACTACAGCAGAAAGGAAGTCCTGGACATCGTCGAGCAGGTCGCCAGGCAGAAGGGCATCCCTGTGGATGACTTCATGCGCTTCGCGCACATCGAGACCGGCGGCACCTTCAACGAGCGCGCCCACAACACCTCATCCGGCGCCAAGGGCCTGTTCCAGTTCGTGCCCGGCTCCGCGCGCCAGTACCACCTGACCGGCCACGAGTTCGACCCCACCCGCAACACCGAAGCGGCCGCACAGATGTACCAGGACAACCTGGACTCGATGGCACGCCGCAACGAGCGCACCGGTAATCCCTACCTGTCCGGCGGTGAGGCCCCGACTGGCCTGGACCTGTACCTGGCCCACCAGCAGGGCAGCGCCGGCTATGGCTCGGTACAGACCGCGATTGCCACCGGCACCTTCGGCGTGGTCCGCAACAGCCACGGCGACGAGATCAACATGCGCCGCAACGTGCTGAACCAGATCGGCTCCGACGCGAAGGCGCTGACCGGCCACACCCTGGCCGAGATGCGCGGGATGAACGACGGCGACCTGGCGCGGACGTTCTCCAGCTATTACATCCACAAGTACGCAGCGATCAGCATTCCGGAAAAGAACATCGAACCGCAGGCGGTAGTGCAGGGCCAGGGCCAGACCCCGGCAGCACCTGCGCAGGCCAGCGCAGCCGTGGCGGCGGGTGCAGCCACGCTGGCGGCAACCGCAACGGCAGCTGCCACACCGAAGCCAGGCATTGAACTGCAGGCCGCCTACGAGGCCGGCGTGAAGTACGACGACGTCAAGTACGCCATCAACATTCCGGGCCACGCGCTGTACGTACCGGGCAAGACCGGCAAGAACGTGGAGCAGGGTTACATCGACTGTTCCGGCTGGGTCGGCACGCTGCAGAACCGGACCATGGACGAGATCAACCAGAAGGCCGGGCACGCGGTGTTCAGCAAGGCTGATCGCATCGACCTGGGCAACCTCGGTTCCGGTGGGATCGTGCGCAAGGCGTTCGACCAGTCCGGCGTGCTGCTGGACCGCGACGCGATCCTGAAGCCCGATGCGCTGAAGGAAGGCATGATCATCGGCCTGGATACGGCCAGGACCCGCCATGAGCACTGGAACGGCATCGACCACATCGTGATGGTGGTGCGCGACCCCAACACCGACAAGCTGCTGATCAGCCAGTCCACCGGCAGCAAGGGCGTGCACACCATGCCGGTCGAGGACTACCTCAAGCAGGTGAAGGACCACCCGAACTGGAAGCTGTACGCCTCCGATCCGCTGTCCAAGGCGCGCGACCTGCTGGAAAACCGCACCCAGTCGCACGAGCAGAGCCAGGGCAAGCCTGCGCCCGAGCACAAGGCCGCTGCCACGCCGCACGCCGAACTGTACAAGCAGGGCGCGCACAGCGAGGGCGTGCGCAAGGTGCAGGAGCAGCTGGGCCACCTGGGCTACGTCGGCGCCGACGGCAAGCCGCTGGTCGAAGATGGCCGCTTCGGCCGCAACACCGACACGGCAGTGCGCCAGCTGCAGAAGGACAACGGCCTGGTGGTCGACGGCATTGTCGGGGCGAAGACCCTGGAGGCAATCAAGGACGCACGCGAACGGCCGTTGCTGAACGACGAGCGGCACCCGCGCAATCCGTTGTTCATCCAGGCCAGCAAGGGTCTGGAACTGCTGCCGGCCGGGACCTTCAAGGACCGCCACGCGCTGGAAAGCGCTGCTGCGGCATTGACCAAGGAGGCGCATGCCGCCGGCCTGCAGCGCATCGACTCGGTGGTGCCCAGCCCGAACGGTGAGCGCCTGTTCGCCGTGCAGGGCACCATCGGCGACCCCGCCGCCAGCCGCGTGGCGGTGGAGACCCGTGCCGCCAGCGAGCAGAGCCTGGCGCTCAGCAGCGGTGCCGTGCAGGGCGCGCCGAACGTGCTGCATCAGCAGCAGGACGCCCAGCAGGAGCAGGCCCGGCAGGCGCAGAAGGCGATGGGCGTCTAAGCCCGCGGCGCCTTGGGAGAGAAGGGAGGGCCACGTCCGCGTGGCCTTTTCCCTTTCTGCCAGCTGAGCGGCCGGGGCCGCTTTCAGCCTTGCTTCATGCCGCCTGCCGCTAGATGAATGCGCAAGCCGCACGGTGGACCAGGCAATGTTCCGGCAATGTTGGAACGCCAGCGTGGACATCACGGCAGCCGGGGCGCCCCGCGCCCTCCCTGCCCAGCGTGGCATGCACCTCACAGGAGAACGAACATGCTCAGTACTTCCGCACTCAGCTTCCGTGGTCTGGCGATGGCCCTGGCACTGGTGGCCGGTGTCGCCGTGGTCAGCGATGCCAGCGCGATGTCGAGGAAGGACAAGCGCACCCTGGTCGGCGCCGTGGTCGGTGGCGTGGCCGGCAACCTGCTCTCCAACGGTGATCCCGCTGCCACTGTCGGCGGTGCCGTGGCCGGCGGCGCGATCGGCAACCTGACCACATCTGACCGCCGCGACCGTCGTTACTACGACAATCGCCGTTACGACAACCGCTACGATCGCCGTTACGACCGTGGCTACTACCGCAGCGGCTACTACGACCGCGGTGACGACCGTCGCTGGCAGCGCGAGCGCTACTACGACAACCGCTACTACCACGACCGCGGCCGCCATCGCGGCTGGTAATCCGGCGCGGCGGTACCGCCGATGACGATGTGACGACGGGCGGGTCGATGACCCGCCCGTTTGCGTTGCGGGCGGCCATGGCGTTGAATGCGCAGCCTTGGATGTGACTTTCCCCATTGGGGCTGCGGCATGACTTCTTCTTCCCACCGGGTGCAGGGCCTCAACAACGACGAGGTCGCTGCCGACTGGCCGCCGATCAGCACCGCAGACCTCGCGTGGCTGCGCCAGCGCTTTCCGCAGCTGGATGCGGGCAGCCAGCCGCACTGGCACAGTCCTCGACCGTTGTCGGCCGCCGCCATCGTCAATGGCACGCGCGCACCGGTGTTCATCAAGCGCCACCACCACAGCGTTCGCAGCGCCGCCTGCCTGGAAGAAGAACACCACTTCATCGCCCATCTCGCTGCCGCCGGCGTACCGGTGGTGCAGGTGCTGGCGGCAGCCGATGGCCACACCGCAGTCGAGCACGGCGAATGGACCTTCGAGCTGCATGCCGTGGGCGTGGGCGAGGACCTGTACCGCGATGCCGTGTCGTGGTCGTTGCTGACCGATGTCGCGCAGGCCCGCGAAGCCGGCCGCATGCTGGCCCGGTTGCACCGTGCCGCCGCCAGCTATCACGCGCCACAGCGCAGTACCCATCTGCTGGTCGCGCGCGACGATCTGATCCGCGCCGACGATCCCATCGCCGCGATCAAAGCCGAACTGCCCACACGACCGGGGCTGGCCCGCTATCTCGCGCGCATTCCGTGGGAAGCGCAGCTGCAGCGCGACGTGCTGCCGTGGCATGCCGGCCTGGCCGAGCGCCTGCGCGACGAGCCACGGCTGTGGGCGCACAACGACTGGCATGTCTCCAACCTGCTGTGGCGCGACGGGCAGGTCAGCACCGTGCTGGATTTCGGCCTGGCTTCGCCCACCAGCGCACTGTTTGACCTCGCCACCGCGATCGAGCGCAACGCAGTGGCGTGGCTGGAACTGGAGCGCGGCATGGAGGCGGTGCGCATCGATATCGCACTGGCCCTGCTCGACGGCTACCGCGAGGTGCTGCCGTTGTCGGCGGCACGCGTGCACCTGCTGGCCGAACTGCTGCCGATGGTCCATTTCGACTTCGCACTGTCCGAAGTGGAGTACTTCGAAGGCATCACTGGCTCCACCGCAAACGCGGATGTGGCGTGGCAGCCGTTCATGCTGGGGCATCCGGCGTGGTTCCACAGCGCGCCGGGACAGGCACTGCTGCAGGCGTTGCACGCGGCAGCCTGAAGGGCACCGGCTCGCAAATCCGTACCATTTGTAGTGAAATGGTCACCTGAAGCGGGGGTGCCTGGATCTGCCAGGCTGAGAGAGTCCCTTGGAACCTGATCCGGTTTGCACCGGCGTAGGGAGCTTTGAGCCGCAGCCACACCCCCGTCATGGGCCGGTGCACCTGCGCGCCGTCGCTTCGTCTCCCTTGTTGTCCGAAGACGAACCGAATGAACCGCTGCCTGCGCCCCACCCTGCTCTCCCTCGCCCTCTGCGCCGCCTTGCCGCTGCATGCCAGCGAGGCCGACGCTGCCACCGATGCGGCTGCCACCGGCGCCGAGCGCTCGCCCACCGAACTGGCGGCAGTGCGCGTGCAGGCCGGCAAACCCAAGGCCGATACCTCACGCGTGAACGCCTTCGGTGGTGGGTCCTGGAAGGACACCCCGGCCTCGGTGAACGTGCTCGAGCGCAACTACCTCGACCGCCGGCAGGTGCGTTCGCTGTCCGAGCTGGCCAGCAACGATGCCTCGCTGGGCGATGCGTATGCGCCGGTGGGCTACTACCAGAACATCGCCATCCGCGGTTTCGCGCTGGACGCCGCCACCGGCTACCGCTTCAACGGCCTGTCCATCGCCGGCGAACAGCGCCTGGCGCTGGAGAACGTGCAGTCGGTTGAGATCCTCAAGGGTGAAGCCGGCCTGGCCGCGGGTGTGATGGCGCCCGGCGGGATCATCAACTACATCGGCAAGCGCCCGGCCGAAGTGCGCACCGCCACGCTCGGTACCGACTCGGAAGGCTCGCGCTACGTCGCCGTCGATGTCGGCCACTGGATCACCCCGCGTTTCGGCCTGCGCCTGAATGCCGCATGGGATTCCAGCAATTCCTACGTCGAGCACGCCGATGGCCGTCGCAACTTCTACTCGCTGGCCGCCGACTGGCTGATCGGCGAGCGCGGCAAGCTGGAAGTGGATGCCAACTACCAGACCAGTTCGCAGCGTTCGGTGTCGGGCTACCAGCTGCTGGGCGCGCGCGAGCTGCCGCACGGCGTGGATCGCGAATTCCTGCTCGGCTACCAGCCCTGGCAGCGCCCGGTGGATATCGCCAGCACCAACATCACCGCGTTGCACACCTACGACTTCAACGATGCCTGGCAGTCGCGCGTCTCGGTCGGCCACAGCCGCTCGGTGATCGATGACAACGTCGCCTTCGCCTACGGCTGCTACTACGCCACGCAGTGTGCCGATGGCAGCGTGCCGGGCAACTACTTCGCGCCCAATGGCGACTACGACGTCTACGACTACCGCAGCCCGGACGACACCCGCCGCAACCAGCAGGCCCGTGCCGAGCTGCGCGGCCGCTTCGAGACCGGCAGCGTCGGCCATGAGTTGACCATCGGTGCCGACTACTTCCGCCGCACGGTAGACAAGCGCCCGAGCGTCAACGAGTACGTCGGCACCAGCAACATCCACGACGCACAGGTGCCGGTGTTCGCGCCGTCGCCGAAGATGCCAGGGCCGTCCGCACGACGCCTGGACAGCCGCCAGACCGCGTTCTTCGCGCTGGACCGGATGAGCTTCGGAGACGAATGGCAGTGGCTGGCCGGCGGCCGCTTCGTGCGCCTGGACGAGCGTGCCTACGACAAGCGTGGTACCCCGCAGCGGCACAGCCGCCTGTCGCGTTTCCTGCCGCAGACCGCCGTGGTGTGGAAGGCCACCGATCAGCTCAACGCCTATGCCAGCTACGTGCGCGGCATCTCGCTGGGCCAGGAAGCGCCGTTCTGGACCAGCAACGCCGACACCTTCCTGCCGTCGGTGCAGTCGCGGCAGCTGGAAGTGGGCGTGAAGTACGTGCCGGTCGAGGCGCTGACGCTGGGCGCAGCCGTGTTCCGCATTTCGCAGCCGTACCAGTACGCCAGGCCGGACAACAGCGACGTCGGCTACACCTTCGTCGAGGAAGGCACGCAGACCCACACCGGCCTGGAGCTGACCGCCAACGGCCAGCTGACCGATGCGCTGCAGATCGTGGCCAGCGCCAGCATGCTGCAGGCACGAGCGCGCGACACCGGCACGCCGGCCTATGAAGGCCATCAGCTGGTGAACGTGCCGAAGGTGCGCGCCAGCGTGCACGTGGCCTACGCGCTGCCGTTCGTGCAGGGCCTGGATGTGACCGGTGGCTGGCGCTATGCAGGCGCCAACGTCGCCCGCGCCGATGGTGGTGTGCGCGCACCGGACTACTCGGTGTTCGATGCCGGCCTGCGCTTCCAGCATCGCCTGCACGAACGTGCGGTGACCTGGAACCTGTCGGTGGACAACGTGTTCAACCGCTTCTACTGGCGCGACACCGGCAGCAGCGGCGGTGACTACTACCTGTTCCCCGGCGCACCGCGACAGGCCCGCCTGTCGGTGACGTTCGCGCTGTGAGCGGCGTCATGCTCGAGTGGACCGCCGCGCTGTGCAGCATCCTCGGCGTCTGGCTGATGGCCAAGCGCCGGCTGGTGGCGTGGCCGGTCGGCCTGCTGTCGGTGACGCTGTACGGGCTGGTCTTCGCCGAGGCCAAGCTGTACTCGGACACCCTGCTGCAGGTCGCCTTCGGTGGCTTCCTGGTCTACGGCTGGCTCAACTGGCGGCAGCACGCCGCCGACGAGGGCAGCGTCCGCATCGTGCCACTGGCGCGCGGCAAGCTGCTGCGCGACCTGGCCATCGGCCTGTGCGGCGGCGTGGCGCTGGGTGCGGCCATGCACACCTTCACCGATGCCGCGCTGCCGTGGCTGGACGCGATGCTGACCGCGCTGAGCCTGGTCGGCCAGTGGTGGCAGGCGCGCCGCCACGTGGCCTGCTGGTGGGTGTGGATCGCGGTGGACGTGGTGTACGTGGGTGCCTACCTGTTCAAGTCGCTGCACGTGACCGCAGCGCTGTACGTGTTCTTCCTCGGCCTGGCCGTGTTCGGGCTGCGCGCATGGAGCGCGGCAGCCCGTGAACCACAGGTAGCAACGCAGTAGCGCCACGCCATGCGTGGCCGGGGCTTACCGGCAGTCGCCAACCTTGGTTGGCGCACACCTGCCGACCAAGGTCGGCATCTACCCAACACATCCACGCAGGGCGTGGATCTAC